>CBDDLL010000003.1:0-6121 GCA_965230625.1 Saccharicrinis sp. | reverse complement strand
CACGTGGTTAAACTTTTCTCCATTTTAGCCGTTTTAAGAGCCTAAAAATAAAACGAGCGGTACATTGTACCACTCGTTTTTCTAATTATTTCCTTATTTCAGTATTGAATACCAATACTTTATAGTTGTAATTCCTAAAATCAGTAAATTTGAAGCATTACCCCATTTGCTTGTTTGAAGCATTACCGGCATTGATGATATTTTGATACTTCCTTATACTCTTAGGCTTACCAATAATACTAATCATTACTTCACCAATATGCGGAAGAAATAAAATACATCTATCTTTTCCATGCATATTATAAGTAATTTTATAAAAATATAACATATATCTTTTAATGGTTTTTACTTGTTTATTTTGAATTATTAACTCATTTCTAAACCCTTTTATACACGTTACAGATTTATCGTATGAGACATACTTTAACTTAACTAAGGGAATAGCTAAAAGAATAAATAAAATTGAAAAAAAAATTAAAACTAGAAGTACTGGTTTTTCAATAGAAGTAAATTGGAAGTATAGAGAAAAAACAAGAAATATTAATATTATAGTAAAAAAAGTTATTACAAAATATTTATATGCAAATGTTAATCTACTAGATAGTTTATTTTTTTGTTTTTTAGTCATTGATAATTATAATTAAAATGTAACTCCAAATTTAAATGAGCCTGAAGCTCCCCATGCTGCCGCCGCCTTACCGGATATATCTACACCTCCATATCCTCTTATAAAATTCCAGTTATGATCGAAGTTTAGGGTAACTCCTATAATACCTAAAGCTCCGACGCTTATTGTATGAGTCTTTTTACCCCAATAACTATGAGTATAATCAATAGTCTGATTATAATTTACACCAACATAATATGCTGCTCCAAAATCTAATAATTTTACAGAATTACCAGATTGTCAATTTAGCATTGTATTTTTTCTATTATTCCATGCTCCTTGAAGAACTACTTCATGCTTAGGTGCAAAGTTAATACCCAAACCATTCTTAAGAGTTAATGCCAATTGTGCCCCATAAGTAATTTCTCCATCAACTCCTATATAAAAATGGTTTTTCGTCCATAACCATGCATCATTTAAATCGGTCAAACTAATCCCCTCAAAAGCCTCTTCAGCATACGCCTTAGCCCTTTTATTACTGGCACGTTTTTCATTCCATTCACCTTCAACCTGGTGCGCATAATGATTCAACAAAGCAACACTAGCACCTTGCCCAGCGCCACGCCAGAAATCACCACCAGAAAGTTCTGCGCCAATACCTCCCGAAAGGGCAGAAAATGCCGTACCTCCTTGTACACTGTTTGCAAATTTGCCACCAAAATGCTGAAATCCACTGCCTGCCAAAGAGCCTAAGCTACCATTTATTTTCTTTGTGTAAATTATAAAGTCATTTAAAATATATATGGTTTGTCTTTCTTAAACTCTTTATAAAATTCCGAATAATGAAAATCTTTCATTGATACTGAATCAATGCTTGGTAAATCTGGAACATTATTACCTTTTACATTTAAAAGAGAATCGTAGTTATAATAAAAGTAGATCTTTTGACCAAATGTATCATACCTTCTAGAACGTTCATATATAAAGAAGTATTTGCCCTTTTTAAAATGATAATCTTCATAAAAACGAGAGTCCTCAATTGATTTTAAAGAAGTAAAATGATATAAAGTGTCTTGGTTAAAAATCTCCAATGAATGAAATCGATCATCCTCAAAATAGTGTTTAGTAAATATAATACTTGAATATCTATTGAAATTATTTTGATTTATATATATAGAATTTGTGTAAACTAATACAAAAGATGTATCATTAATATTAGCTTTAATATTATTACTATATCTTATTAAATCATCTGTAATTTCTTTCATATATATATTATCCAAATCATCTGATGATCCCAGAACTTCACTAACATGTTTTATATTGCTATTAATTTCGGACAGTTTTTCTACATCTTTTTTAATATTGGGATGAGAATAACAACCAAATAAGTTACTGCTTAAAAATAAAATTATAAAAATCTTGATACGTCTCATAATCATAAAATACTAAGTTAAATCTTCCAATTTGCTGATATTTATATCCTCCTATAGTCCACCATGCTTGTACATTACCCTGACCTGATATTTCTCCATAATCAATATAATTTATATCATTTTGACTACCAGGTGAAATAGTACGATCTTCAATATACCATTTCACATACTTACCATTAATCTTAGAAGTACCACTAATATCGTTCATCATTCCAAACATTTCCATAAACCAATGTTTTCTAGGAACAGTTGAATAATCTACTATATCAGATAAATTAAATGCCCTACGAGAAAAAGGATCCACTCCATTGTGTCGATGTATATATCTCATCCAACGTTTAAAACCACTAACAGGATTCTTTTTTATGTTTATTTTAGAAGGACGCTCAAGTCTTTGTTGCAACTGTTTCCCATAATGATTCAACAAAGCCACACTAGCCCCTTGCCCGGCACCACGCCAAAAATCACCACCAGAAAGTTCTGCTCCAATACCGCCAGAAAGTGCACCAAAACTTGCACCTCCCCATTTTGAGTTTGTAAACTTGGTATCCAGTGACTGAAAACCACTGCCTGCCAAAGAACCTAAACCACCACTGGCAAAACCATTAAAGAAGTTAGCGCCTTTTAGAGTACCCAAACTGTCAATGAACTCCTTTTAAGCAATACATTGTACGACTTATTTCGCTAGCTTTTATCACGAATACCAACACCTTTTAAAATCATCTCTTTAATATCAGTCAATTTGAAGTATTACCCCCTAATTCATTTAGTTATATCTATGAATACTAGAGGACTAATATTCTACAAACTTCATTTGAAGGGTTGTGTCAGTTTGATTTCTGAGTACCCTAATTTGAAGACTACCTCGATTTTTTATCAATGAATCTCCTATTTCAAAATAGTTATAAACTCCACTAGCTTCAATATCAAAAAGAATTATTCTTTGTCTATTATTTTCTTTAATAAACACTTTTTTGAAGTTATGCTCATTTTTATCAATGAATTTATCTGTTATTATACCTTTATACTCTTCAATTCTGTATGTATCTATTGCTGATTCAATAGCCTCTTTTGGTGATTGTATTTTGTGACTTAACCAAAATATAATAACAAACAAGCCTAAGACGCTAGTAATTATCCAAATTTTTAATAAAACCTTCATTTTAACCATAATACCATTAATCTGTTACATATGTTTGAGTATCCCAATGTACAAACCCTACATCTAAACCTGCCCCCCAAGAGATAGAAATCATCTGATAAGGAGATATTCTACCATAATTCGCGGCAGTATTTGTTCCATAACTCCCTCCAACAGGTCCCAATCCTAAGCCCGTTTCATAACCAGGTCCTTTAATATAAGTTCTATCTATATTAGTCACTCTAGGATCGCTTGCATAATTCAAAGCTGTAAAAGCTTCAACTTGGGCAGTGAAAGCAACTCCAGATTTTTTTTGTGCTTTTTGTTGTTGCATATAAGCCAAACCCACTTTTATCCCTAAAAAACCCAAAATCAATTCCAAGCCCAGTATAACTAGTTATTTTACCAACAATAAATTTAGGAAATGCTATTTCCAGACTTAAGCCCAAACCACTTGTTCCAACAAATTCTTTTTGCACATCCCCCTTCGAGTTGGCTAAACTCACATCACTAAAAGCATCCTCTGCATATGCTTTTGCACGTTTTCTAGTATCTCTTGTATCATTCAAATTTCCCTCAATCTGATGCCCATAATGATTCAACAAAGCAACAGTAGCACCTTGTCCTGCACCTCGCCAGAAATTACCACCAGAAAGTTCAGCCCCAACACCTCCCGAAAGTGCACCAAAAGAAGCACCTCCCCATTTCGAGTTGGCAAATTTAGTATCAAAAGATTGAAAACCACTACTTGCCATAGAACTTATGGCACCACTGGCAAAACCATTAAAGAAGTTATCGCCTTGCACGGCTCCTAATCCTCCTTGTGTTACTCCATGCATTCCTGCCCGCAGAGCTTCCGTTCCAAAACCGCTCATACCTTGTAAGGTATTTCCAATACCTGCGGTTGCTACTCCCGAAACAGCTCCCATACCTGCCGATTGAAAGAATCCACCCCAGCTCCAATTATCGAAACCTCCTTTGCTAAAGGCAATGCTAGCTGTGTAACTACCTGCACCTATTAATGCTCCAACTGCCAAAGCAGCAAAAAACCACTCCCCATCTTCATCCACCATCATCATGGGATTATTCCCCATTGCCATGTAGGGGCTTGCTGCCTGTAAGGCAGGGTCGATGGCAAACCAGCGGCCTATCTCCGGATCGTAATATCTTGCGTGATGATCGTACCAATTCACACCCAAGCTATCAACCAGCTCCTTGCCTGTATAAACCCAGTGAAATAGTTTTAAACTCTTAACTTTAGTTTATGTATTATACTTATGTTCTTTTAAGCCAGGAAGACAAGAAGCTCTACGTTGGCTATACTAAAAATTTAAAACTAAGATTTGAGCAGCATCAAAAGGGAGAGGTAAGGTCTACAAAGCACCGTTTGCCATTTGTGCTTATATATTACGAAGTTTGCCTAAACCAAGAAGATGCTTTACCACGAGAAAAATACCTTAAAACCTATTATGGCAAACTATTCTTGCACAAGAGGCTCAAATCTTATTTCACAGGGTAAAGATAATTATATTTTGATTTGCTGCTTAGGTCGGCAATTATTCCGCCGTACGGATAGTAAGCAGTTTCTTGTATTACATTTTCTTCTTCGTCGACCACTACACGGGTGTGCCCCAAATGATCCTTTAGGGTATAAAAATAGGTGCCAAAATCACTTTTCTTGGTTTTGGTAGCCCTTGTTGGCTGGTAGTAACCTTCTTCGGTAAATATTTTATCCAGCTGCCCGTTTACAAAGAGGAATTCGCCCTGGTAGTCGATGCGTTTTACTTCGTTATCGTCTTCGTCGAAAAAGCTGCGACGCAGCAATGTACCATCAGCGTCTGTTTTTTCCATTTTAAACCTTTTAAGAGCCTAAAATTAAAAAGGATGACCAGCTGATTTCCCTACTACGACTTCGCCTTTAAGTATCAAATAATCAACATTGTGAATTCACAAAATTATAAAAACAACACATTTGAGACATTACCGACTAATTATTCTAATTCTTCCTCATAATATGTTTTAATTCTGCTTGAAGTAATTTCATGTGTTGTTCTATTAATACTCAGCAAATACTGTCCAATAATTTTTGGGTATAAACTCTCATCTTTAAGTAAAATAAAATTGACTTCTTTTTGAGTAAAATTGTACATTCCAACCTCTTCACCTTCTTCATTTATCGAATAATATTTAGGTGCAATTATATGTCTAATAAAAAGCCCTTCTTCTAAATTATCAATATCCCCTATAAACAATAATAAACTATCAATATCATTAATCACATCTATCTCTCTGCCTTTCACTGATACAATATAATCATAACAAGCAACGTGATGACAAGCATTTCGATAACTGGAAGCTATCTCATAGTTGGGAATCACAACTTGAGGTGGACAGGAATCTGCTTTAAAGAGAATTTCGGTTGTAGAGTCAATTGGTGTGTAGTTTCTATATTCCCAATAATCAATTTTATAAGCTGGAATAAATTCAGGGTACAAATCTTCAAACCAATATTCTGGGATTGATACAAACTTTTCGTTACACGTACTTAACGTTAAGGAAAATAGAAGTAAAATTATCAATGATTTCATGTTTAAAAAGGTAAAAACTTATGATGTCTAATGATTTCCGCTGTAGTGTTAAATAAAAAATTAGAAGGATAGTCCATCATATTATTATAATAAAGTATATCAGGTTTGAATCTAATCAATTTATTCGAAGCTTCCCATGTCCATTTATATGCTGCATGTTCACTAAATTGTCTGAATTGAACAGGGAACATTTCTCTTAGACCAGGGAAACTATTGTGCGTTACATGTACATATTCATGACCTAATGTTAGATATAATCTAAATTTGTTTCTAAAAGCTCTTTTACTCAAATAAACATTTGAAGAATAACCTCTACCAACTTTGTTAGAAACATTTGTTACTCCACCAG